>OZ242290.1:1910000-1918484 GCA_965207725.1 Leptonemataceae bacterium
TTATGGAAGCCTCACAACAATGAATAGCAACCACGATATCGACCTCAATGCCAAATTTCGACTGGCACTAGCGGCCATGGACGAGAATGATCACCTCTTTATTACTGGAAAAGCTGGCACAGGAAAATCTACCCTCCTCTCTTTGTTTAGCCGCCAAACCTATCAAAAGACCAAAAAATCTCCGCCGCTTCTTGCACCAACTGGAGTAGCTGCACTGAATATCCGCGGACGAACGATTCACAGCTTTTTTGGCTTCTCCGCTGATATCACTGTCGAAAAAATCTTAAGAAAAGACAACCCACCAAAACAACCCGACTTGTATAAGAAGCTGACGCAAATCATCATTGACGAAGCATCCATGCTGCGCGCCGATTTAGTCGATTGTATTGACACTTTTTTGCGACTCTATGGAAAAAACAAACAAAAGGCCTTTGGTGGGGTGCAGATCGTCTTTATAGGCGATTTATACCAATTGCCGCCAGTAGTCTTACGCAACGAACAAGAAATTTTCCAAACTCACTATAAGGGACCATATTTTTTTGCTGCACATGTTTTCCAAAAAAAAGAGAAGATCTCGCTCAAAGTCATCGAATTGGACAAAGTCTATCGACAAAAAAATCTTGACTTCATTAAATTATTGAATCGCATCCGCCTCAATACCATCACCAAACAAGATCTCGATACCTTGGCAAGTCTCTACAAAGAGAATTTTCGGCCACGCAATTACAAACCAAAATCCAACAATCAGATTGATCGATATATTCATTTGACCACCACCAATCAAATGGCCAGCAAAATCAATGAGGAGCGACTGGCTGCGCTATCAGGGAAACTCCATGGCTTTGAAGGAATTGTCAGTGGGAGTTTTGGACAAGAATACTATCCTACTAATAAATATCTAAAAGTTAAAGAAAATGCACAAGTGATGTTCTTAAATAATGATTCGCGAAGACGCTGGGTGAATGGTAGCCTTGGTACCATTGAAGAAATCAACGTTGCCGAAAATTTTCTGGTCATAGGACTCCACGATCTCTCAAAATCTGTCAAAGTAGAACCCTTTGTTTGGGAATTATACGAATACAAAACAAATGGCAATGAAATTCTCACTGAATCAATTGGATCCTTCTCACAGTTTCCGATACGCCTGGCCTGGGCCATCACCATCCATAAAAGTCAGGGTAAGACTTTTGATCGGGTGATACTCGATATCGGTTGGGGAACATTCGCAGCCGGGCAAATTTATGTTGGCCTCAGTCGGGCAAGATCATTAAAGAGCATCGTATTAAAAAAACCGATTCGTAAAGAACACATTATTGTTGACCCAAGAATCACAACTTTTTTGCAAAACAACCCATCAATCACCTAATTAAAAAAGATATTGACAGATTATCAGCTATGCATACATTTAAATTACTTGTGAGGATATATTCCAAGAAGATTTTTTTTTATGTCTAGCTACATACGAGTCATAATAACACTCTGATTTTATTGGAATATTATTCAGATCAATGATATTTTATTTTTTGCCAAACATTCAAAAAAAAGCTATACTCATAATATTGCTGACCGTATTATCTTGCTCTAACGGACCAATCTCAATGGTAGGGAATATCATCATAACAGAAATCAAGGGAGATAAAGATGGCCTTGACGATTATATAGAAATCTACAATACTACTGCAAGAACTCTCAGTTTAGCCAACTTTTATCTGACTGATAAAGTGGCTAATGATGAAGAAGGTAATCGAGTAACTATTATCGCCGGTCAAGTGATAAGAGCAAATGAATATCTAATCGTCTGTAGCAAAGAAAATACCGGCAGCAATTATCAATTTAGCTCTGGTGCATCATGCCTAGCAACAACTGGCAGCTTTGGAATCGGTAGCGAGGAGGTCGCTGGGATTCGTTTGAAAGATGCAAGTGGGCGGATAATCGATGAGGTTCTTGCTCCCATTCAACAAACAGATTCTCTTAAATTACAAGATGCTTCGTTGGAACTATCTAACGCACATCTATCTTTTGACGATAACGATTTAAGCGAAAACTGGGGAGCGGCGACAACAAGTAGCCATTCTACGGGAGCAGACAAAGGAACACCAGGAGCAGTAAACACTTTTATCAAAACAATGGCAGGCTTCAATAATGGCTCAGGGAGTATCATCATAACAGAAATCAAGGGAGATAAGGATGGCCTTGACGATTATATAGAAATCTATAATACCACAGCAAGCACTCTCAGTTTAGCCAACTTTTATCTGACTGATAAAGCGGCCAATGATGAAGAAGGTAGTCGAGTAACTTTGAGCGCCAGTCAAATGATACAAGCAAATGAATATCTAATCGTCTGTAGCAAAGAAAATACCGGCAGCAATTATCAATTTAGCTCTGGTGCATCTTGCCTAGCAACAACCGGCAGCTTTGGAATCGGTAGCGAGGAGGTCGCTGGGATTCGTTTGAAAGATGCAAGTGGGCGGATAATTGATGAGGTTCTTGCTCCCATTCAACAAACAGATTCTCTTAAATTACAAGATGCTTCGTTGGAACTATCTAACGCACATCTATCTTTTGACGATAACGATATAAGCGAAAACTGGGGAACGGCGACAACAAGTAGCCATTCTACGGGAGCAGACAAAGGAACACCAGGAGCAGTAAACACTTTTTCCCGTTGACATACGAGGAAGCTATAGGTTCTTAGGAAATAGTTAATGCTACGAAGACACAAACAATCAATCAAACTTTTCTTTATCCCAAGAAAAAAAGAAGAGCAGGGAAAATGGAAAATTGTAGTACCCTTTACTAGTATTGTATTCGCTGGATATCTGATTTCTTGCAACAACTCCCCGGTTGATAATCAGCGACAAGTGGCAAATAATATTTCCAGTGCCCAAAAAATTGAGAAAGACGATTTTGCTGAGATCACTCTAGATTTAAAAACGACTCTACCAATTGTGATTATCGATAAGAGATCTCAATTTTTTTCCTACAGCAAAAAAATAAATACCAATATGCGAATTATCTACAATGAAGGAGGAGAAAATTCTCCTCAAAACAAAGCAAATATTTACGATGGTTTTGCTGGAGTTGAATTTCGCGGCCATTTTGAAAAGATACTGCGAAAAAAAAAGAGCTACAGCATGGAAACACGAGATAGTTATGGAGAGAATCTGAACGTTTCCATTCTTGGGATGCCAGCAGAAAATGATTGGATACTTCACCCAACAAATACCGGTTCTTTTCATAGTCTTTTTAAAAATATTTTCCCCTATGAAATATATCGACAAACGAATCAATATACACCAAAATTGCGCCTTGTTGAGCTGATAATCGATGACAAATATCAAGGTATCTATACATTGATGGAGAGGATTAAACGAGATAATAATCGAATTGCTATAAAAAAAATGCAACCCAGTGACGTTGCAGGAGATAAACTGACCGGTGGTTGGCTTTTCCGAGTGCGGGGAAATGAAGGGTATCTTCCTGGTGCTGGGTGGACAGGCAGACCTTCTATTGGAAAAGAAGGGAGTGATTATCAGTTCATTCACCCTGATAAAAAAAATATTGTTCCCGAACAAAAGGCTTACATTGAAAAAGCCGTCGGACAGGTTGAAGATCGTTTCTCAGAATTGATTTCCACTGACATTGAAAACCTGGAGGACTACATCGATATAGATTCGTGGATTGCCTATGCCATCGTAATAGAAATGAGTGGTCCTACTGAATTTGGGGTGCAAGAAACGTTTCTCTACAAAAATCGAGACTCTCTTACTGGATCAAAATTATTTATGGGGCCACCTTGGGATTTGGATAATTCTTTGGGGAAACGGAGCTATTGGATGCTGATGAATGGACATTTTAAGAATAGTAAGCCAAAATCCAGCTATCGTTCTCCATGGATATATAATGTTTATAGCGCACCGCAAATCCATAGAGCATTCAAAAATCAATGGCAAACCTTTCGAAAAAACAAATTTAGTGATAGTGATATTGAAAAAATAGTAAATGATTTCTTTGAACCAATGACAGTTGAAGTATTAATCCGCGAAGCAAATAGATGGTATCCCGATTTAAGTGAAGAAGAAATAAGAAATACTTGGAGAAAATCGTTCGTGGAAAGGATAACTCAGGTGTTGAAACAACGGGCAGACTGGGTCGATAATCACATAAGTGAATTAAAAGTAAAAGAATAAAACCTTTCTCAGGGCATCAGCTAAAATCGACTTCATATTTAAACATTCAGCATAAGAAATCAAAGATAAGAAATTCGTGATTCCACAATGGAATGCTTAACTCGTTAAAAAATCTTAATGCATTCCACCCTTGCATGATGGTGAGCACCTAAAGTAGATTGACAAATATTGCCGTATGCGCAATATGGTAGTAGAATGTATGCTTTTATAGAATTAGCTGGTCATCAGTATCGGGTAGAACCAGAACAGATTATCGTTACAGAAAAAACTGGGCATAAAATTGGTGAAAATTTTGAGTGTGAGAAAATCATCGCACTCGGCAAAGAAGATGGACTGCAAGTTGGCGATCCATACCTTAAAACTGCCACTGTGCAAATCCAAGTATTAGATGATATTCGGGCAAAAAAGATTTTAGGATTTAAATACAAAAAACGCAAAGGATACGCCCGGAAATTCGGCCACCGACAAAATGTTCAGAAACTAAAAATTTTAGATGTCAAGGACAACTAATTTCAAATTTTCTGAACAAAAGTAAAGAACAGGTAAACTGTCATGATTCGAATTATGCCGCTCAGCGACAGAAGTGGGCAACCAATTGGAATTGAAGCTACTGGTCATAGTACTGTAAGCAGAAGAGGCAACGATCCGCTGTGTGCAGCTGTCTCAATTTTATTGGAAAATTTGGTGTTGAGCTTACGCGAGCTTGTAGGGGTTGGTGTATCCGTAAAAAAGGGAAATGGGAATTTTCGTTGTATTTGTATACAAGAATCGCAGTGTCAAAACCAAGTAGATCAGCTGGAGCAGATTACCTTGCTTTTTAAGAGCACTCTACTAGGGCTCATTAACCTCAGTAAACAATACCCACAACAAATCAGTGTGAACAATCCACAAACCTTGTCATTGCCAAAAAAAAATGCTGATGCAATCCATATTGCTCTCAGTAATCAATCCTAATCATATTGAATATTGTTCAAAATCGTGGCTAAAAACGGATGAATTTTATTGCCGTAGAAATCCTGCTGATAACCTACAAAAATCACAAAAAGCTGAGAGGCATTGAATGGACGAGATAGCTCACTACCGACAAAAACAATCATCTTTACTTGTTGTTTCAGAACGTTATCTTGGTATTCAACGATAATCGGTACTATTGTTGACAGTTGTTGTGCTAATGGATACGCAGTACTTTCATAAACCTTTACAAGAGAAATTTCTTGGCTATTTTCTCTGATCGCTAAAGATTGAGTGATCTCTTTTTTGATCGTTTCTGAGTCGATACTCGAACTCAAAAAAGCTGCGAGAGATGGGAAGGGAGATACACTATCGATTGGATCGGTAGAAATCGCAAAAAAAGGTATGCCAAAGTTCGGATATCCATAATAAAAATTTGGTTTTGGATGAAAAAAAAATTCTATCTGCTCATTAGACGCCTCACTCCTTATTTGGCTTAAATTAATTCGAATTTTCTTTGCTGAATCAGCATGATGAAAAATCCATGTATCCCCAGATTTTTTCCACACTGCTTGATCTTCTTTTAGTCGTTGTTTTTTGATGGCAAAATCCAAATAGCTGGCTAGATAAACAAAACCAGAATAAGAAACACGTGCTATAAATAAAAAAGTAAAGGTTAAGAAAAAACAAAAAACAATCACGACAATATGTCTTTGTCTCTTCAGCAAGATGAGACTGTACAATATTATCAACAAAGAGAAAAGTATCAAATAATCAACTTTCTGAAGATAGATCGCTACTCCCAAAAAAGTACAGAGGATAAGCGCGATACTGAACGTTTCTGTAAAATGAGATGCCAGCTCTTTGCTTGGCTTTTTTCCCTGTCTCCCTGAAAATAGATTTTTTTTATAACGTGAAATAAAAAAAACAAGTAGAAGACGAAAAAGTAAAAACCAAACAACTATATAGAATAAACTAGCGACAAGTAAAATCCAACCCGCGACACGATCATAAGTAAGGTTCACCAACAATCCAGTGCTGACGGCGATGAGGAGTGCAGTTTTTGATTGTACTGATATTTTTTTAATCGTAACGACAAAAAAATCTAGCATGGGAAGAGGCGATAATTGAGGAAACCTCATTTTTAGGAAAAGGGGACAATTGCATTCAAGCGATTGAGCATCTTCTCGGTGGCAAAAATGGCAGCGACTACTTGATCAGTTGAAATTCCAACAGTTCGGAGAGTCTTCCCCGGCTCTACTTGCCATAAGATCGAACATTTTACTAGAGCATCGGTTTTGCCGCCCGGTGGAATGTGAATCTCATAATCGATTAGTTCAGGCATTTTGATCTTTTTTTTGGTAAGAATTTTTTGTAGTGCATGCATAAATGCATCATAACCACCATCGCCATTCGCTTCGCCGCGATAGGATTTCTTATCAATCAAAATTTTTACACACGCGGTTGGTTGTCGCCGTAGATATATTTTTAATTCGACATCTCTAATAACAAATACTCGGTTATCTTGTGTATCAAAAATATCGCGAATAAGCAGTGGTAAATCATCAATCGTAACGCTTTGTTTTTTTTCTCCCAACGACTTCACACGAGCCAAGAGCACTTTTGTTTTTTCCTGGTCTAACTCGATGCCAAGGTCTTGTAAATTCCTCTCGATAGATGCTAAGCCAGACTGCTTTCCTAAAGCATAAATATGTGTCCTACCAAACCGATTGGGATGAAGAGCGCTCACATAGAGTTGCCCTTTCTTATCGCCATCCGCATGGACTCCGGCTGTCTGAGTAAATACATCTTGCCCGACGATCGGTCGATTTGCTTGATTCTTTTTACCACTGTAGTTTTCGATCAAGATAGAGGCCGTATGAATATGATTTTCGTAGATATTAGTTCGATACGCTGTTTTATCGTGTAACGCACAGACTACCGCTTCCAACGGTGCATTTCCCGCTCGCTCTCCCAAACCATTGACAGTAACATGGAGACCGGTCACACCGGCTTTCACTGCAGCCAAACAATTTGCCACGGCTAATCCGTAATCATTGTGCCCATGAAATTCAAATTTCTGATTCGGGTAACGATTGCAAATTTCGGATAGTTCACGATAAGTTTCTTCTGGACTAAAGATACCAAGAGTATCTGGCAAATAGATTCGATTTAATTGTAATTCGACCAACGCCTCGATTTGATTTTTCACATATTCGGGGGAATAAAGACAACCGTTTGACCAGTCTTCTAAATATGCATTGATTATGAGTCCGTGATCTTTGGCTAGCTTCACGTTCTCCTCTATATCTTGTAGATGTTGCCGTCGCGTTTTTTTTAACTGAAGTTCACAATGGCGTTGCGAGCCTTTTGTGAGAAAATTAATGTTAAGAAAATTTGCCTCCACTACCCATTCGACAGATCGACCATGATCGACAAAACCTAGCACCTCTAAACGTGGCAGCATGGCCGTTCTTATCGCCCAGGCATGAATATTCTGAAAAACTTCACTCTTTGCTGGCGATACCCGAGCACTGGCTATCTCCATGCGATCAACTCCAAGTTTTTCCAGCATAAAACTGATCGTTTGAATTTTTTCGCTAGCAGTAAAACTAACACCAGAAGTCTGCTCACCGTCTCTCAAAGTGGTATCCATGATCTGGATCTGTGGATATTTTTTCTTATTCTTCATTTTTATTCACTATAATGGCTCAACAACTATTGGAATTTTGAAAGACCATTGCACCTTGCACTGGCTCTCTCAAAGCAAATACCTTTCTTCGCAGTATTTTATCCAAACATTACTTTTATTATCAATTTATAGTTGTTCTATTTTGTTTTTTCCCCATAATCTGCTTGAGGATTCTATCCCTACCTCTAATGATTTATTTTCACATAATCCGTCCAATTTTATTTTTTTTCCCACCAGAAATTATTCATAATTTTGTAAATTTTCTCCTCAAAAAAAATATTTTTTTCCTGCGAATCATATACCAAAAGATATTAAAAATATCTTCACCAAAGCAATTTCCAAGATGCCGACAGGTCCTTGCAGGTATGACATTCCCTCATCCTCTTGGGCTTGCTGCAGGAATGGATAAGGATGGCTCTCTCGCTAACGTCTATAAATTACTGGGATTTTCCTTTGTGGAGAGCGGAACATTCACTTATCAAGCACAAAGTGGCAATCCTAAACCAAGAATCTTTCGCTTGGTCAAAGAATTGGCACTCGTAAATTCCATGGGTTTTAATAACCCCGGTGCTCAACTGGGGAAAATAAATTTAAAAAATATAAAAAAAGAAGCATCTCTGCATACACTCAATACAATCGTCCATGGTA